>NZ_JACNDQ010000010.1:0-1430 GCF_017351655.1 Pseudomonas sp. FW300-N2F2
CCCATTGCAGGAAGGTATTCTCTACCATCACCTCGCCGCCGAGCAGGGCGATCCGTACCTGCTCCAGACGCTGTTCGCTTTCGAGACCCAAGGGCGTCTGGAAGACTTCTCGCGCGCGTTGCAACAGGTGATCGATCGTCACGACATTCTCAGGACATCGATACGTTGGGAAGGGTTCGAGCAACCCTTGCAGATCGTCTGGCGCAAAGCCCTGTTGAGACGGCAAGAGGTCGCGCTGGACCCGGTCGACGGCGATGCCGCGACGCAACTGCATGAGCGTTTCGATTCCCGGCATCACCGTCTGGATATTACCCAGGCACCGATGCTGCGTCTTGTGCATGCCTACGACACGGATAATGACCGCTGGCTGGCGATGTTGCTGTTCCACCACATGACGCTGGACCACACCGCACTGGAAGTGCTGCAACACGAAATACAGGCCTGTTTCTCGGGAGAGGTCGAGCAGTTGGGCGCCGCGGTGCCTTACCGCAACTATGTGGCTCAGGCCCGCCTGGGGGTGAGCAGCGATGCCCACGAACGTTTTTTCCGCGACATGCTCAGCGACGTCGACGAGCCGACGCTGCCGTTCGAGTTGCAGGATGTGCAAGGCGATGGCAGCGGCATCGAGGAGGTCCGCCAAGACGTCGAGCCTGGCCTCAGTCGCCGGTTGCGGGCCCAGGCGCGTCAGCTCGGGGTGAGCGCGGCGAGCTTGTATCACCTGGTTTGGGCGCAAGTCCTGGGCAAGGTGTCGGGCAAGGACGATGTGGTGTTCGGCACGGTGCTGATGGGGCGGATGCAGGGTGGCGAGGGCGCCGATCGGGCGCTGGGCATGTTCATCAATACGCTGCCCTTGCGGGTGAGTGTGGCGCAAGCCAGCATCCGTGCCGGCGTCAAGGCCACCCATGTGCAATTGACTGCGTTACTGGGGCACGAGCACGCCTCATTGGCGCTGGCGCAACGTTGCAGTGGCGTGCAAGCGCCAACCCCATTGTTCAGTGCCTTGCTCAACTATCGCCATACCGGGGCGACCACCGCGATCGAGCTATTGCCGGCCTGGAACGGTATCCAGGTACTCAGTAGCGAGGAGCGCACCAACTACCCGCTGACGTTGTCGGTGGACGATCAGGGCGAAGCGTTCAGCTTTACCGTCATGACCCCGGCCCGCATTGGTGCGCAGCGGCTCTGTGGCTATGTGCGGCACACCCTGGAAAATCTGGTCCGCATGCTCGAGCAGCAGCCGGACATGCCCTTGCAGCAATTGTCGATCCTGCCGACCTCGGAACGTGAGCAATTGCTGGTGGCGTTCAACGCCACCGAGGCCAATTATCCGCAGCAGCAGACGATTCATGGGCTGTTTGAAGAGCAGGTGCAGCGTACGCCGGAGGCCGTGGCGGTGAGCCGTGGCGAGCAGCGCCTGAGCTATGGGGACC
>NZ_JACNDQ010000011.1:0-955 GCF_017351655.1 Pseudomonas sp. FW300-N2F2
CGCGTCGACCAGGCTTTCCAACGCCACTTGCATATAGCCACAGATGCGTTGGGCACCGATCCGCGACTCGACCAGCACCGTCAGGCTGAAGTCTTCACCCAGGTCATCGACGCTCATCGTCAGCGGATAATTGGTGCGTTCTTCGCCTCCCAGTGTCTCGATACCCTCCCAGGCTGGCGAGGTTTGCAGCGCGATGGGCTCGGCGACCGAATGTCGGTAATTGAGCAACGCGCTGAACAACGGCGTCGGCGCCATGACGCCGCTGCAACGTTGGGCCAACGCCAGGGAAGCATGTTCATGCCCCAGCAGCCCACTCAGGCGCGCATGGGTCGCCAGCACGCCGGCCCGCACACTTTGCGCACCTACCTGCACGCCAATCGGCAAGGTGTTGATGAACATCCCCAATGCGCGGTCGGCACCCTCGCCGCCCTGCATCCGGCCCATCAGCACCGTGCCGAACACCACGTCTTCGCGACCCGAGACCCGACCCAGCACCTGGGCCCAGGCCAAGTGATGCAAGGCTGCCGCACTCACCCCCAAGCGGCGGGCCTGGGTACGCAGGCGTCGACTCAAGTCGGTCGCGATAGCCTGTCGGGCTTCCTCGATACCGCTGCCATCGCCACGAACATCCTGCAAGCCGAACGGCAGCGTCGGCTCGTCGATGTCGCCGAGCATCGCGCGGAAAAACGTTTCGTGCTCTTCACGGCTCACACCCAGGCATACCTGGGCCACATAGTTGCGGTAAGGCACCGCGACCCCTAATTGATCGGCATGGCCCAACAGGTGCGCCTGCATCTCGTGACGCACCACTTCCAGCGCCGTGTGGTCGAGAGCCATGTGATGGAACAGCAGGATCGCCACCCAACGCTGATTGATCGCATCCTGCGCGAACCGGACGCGCATCAACGGCGCCTGGCGGATATCCAGGCGATGATGACTGACGTCGAAGCTCGCC
>NZ_JACNDQ010000012.1:0-840 GCF_017351655.1 Pseudomonas sp. FW300-N2F2
GCCAGCGGATAGATGTCCTGCACATTGCGCGCACCGCCCGGTACGGTCGATACGATACGCTCGATAGCGTGCGGGTCCAGAGCGACCAGCGGCAGCATCGCCGGGGTGATGTGCTCACAGCCCAAGGGAATCAAGTTCGCCGGGACACTGACCTCGCTGCCACTGCCAACGGCGGCGGCCAACGCGGCCAGGGTTGGTTGACTGAACAGTACGCGCACGTCGGCACTCAAGCCGACCTGGCGCATCCGCTCGATCAGGCTGACCGCCATGAGCGAATGCCCGCCCAGCTCAAAGAAATTATCGTAACGACCCACCTGCTCGACCTTGAGCAGCTCGGACCAGATCCGCGCCAGCGCCGTTTCGACCTCGCCTTGCGGGGCTTCATAGCCACGGCCTGAATAGGCATCACTGTCAGGGACCGGCAAGGCCCGACGGTCGAGTTTACCGTTCCGGGTCAGGGGCAAGGCGTCCAGGCGCATGTAGGCCGCCGGCACCATGTGGCCGGGCAGGTGCACCTGCAGTTGTTCGCGCAAGTTGTCGGCTGTCAGCCCTTGGTCCAGGCTGTCGTGCGCCGTGTAATACGCCACCAGCCGCTGGTCATCCGGGGCCTCTCCCACCGCGACGACAACCGCCTCCCGCACTCCGGCGCACGCGCCGAGCCTGGCTTCTATTTCACCCAACTCGATGCGCAAGCCACGGATCTTCAACTGGCTGTCGTTGCGCCCCAGGTAGTCGATGTTGCCGTCCGGCAAATAGCGCCCCAGGTCACCGGTGCGGTACATCCGCGCCTCCTGCACGGCGCTGAACGGGTCCTTCACAAAACGCTCGGCGGTCAATTGC
>NZ_JACNDQ010000013.1:0-755 GCF_017351655.1 Pseudomonas sp. FW300-N2F2
CTGGAACATGCACCACAGACGCCACTGCACAGCCTGGCAATCTTGCCGCCGGCCGAACGCAAGCAATTACTGGAAACCTGGAATGCGACAGGGGCGACCTATACCCATGACCTGCTGATCCATCGGCAGTTCGAAGCCCAGGCCGCGGAAAACCCGCAAGCGGTGGCGGTGGTGTATGCAGACCAGGCACTGACCTACGGCGAACTCGACGCCCGGGCGAACCAGCTCGCGCATCACCTGTTGGCCCTGGGCGTCTGCCCGGACGATCGGGTGGCGATCTGTGTCGAGCGCAGCCTGGAAATGGTCGTCGGCCTGTTGGGTGTGCTGAAGGCCGGTGCGGGCTATGTCCCCGTGGACCCGGCCTACCCGGCGGAACGTATTGCCTACCTGTTGCAGGACAGCGCACCGGTCGCGGTGTTGGCGCAGACCGTCACCCAGGGTTTGCTGGCCGCTGGTTCGGTGCCGGTCATCAATCTCCATAGCGGCGATTGGCAGGACGAATCCGTCTCCAGCCCCGAGGTGCCGGGGCTCGAAGCCCATCATCTGGCGTATGTGATCTACACGTCCGGTTCGACCGGCCTGCCCAAGGGCGTGATGGTCGAACATCGCAACCTCAGCAACCTGGTGGGCTGGCATTGCCAGGCCTTCGATGTGAAACGCGGCAGCCGCACCTCCAGTGTCGCCGGTTTCGGTTTCGATGCGGCGGCCTGGGAGATCTGGCCTTCGTTGTGCGCGGGGGCGACGTTGCTGTTGCC
>NZ_JACNDQ010000014.1:0-540 GCF_017351655.1 Pseudomonas sp. FW300-N2F2
CGCTTCACCGGCGACGTTGACCGTGTCGACGCCCTCACCCAATCCGCCGGATTCCAGCAAGGCCTTGAGCGCCGAGGGCACGGTGTTGATCAGGGTGATGTCGTGCTCGCCCTGTTGCAGTTCCAGCACATTAGTCACGACTTCGACGCTGCCGCCCGAGGTCAGCGGCGCGAAGCATTCGTAGACCGCCAGGTCGAAGTTCAGCGAAGTCGAGAACAGGGTTTTCGACAGGGTTTGAGCGTCAAACGAGCGATGGGCCCAGGTCAGGAAATTCACCGTGTTGCGGTGCTCGATCATCACGCCCTTGGGCAGGCCGGTCGAACCCGAGGTATAGATGACATAGGCCAAGTGCGACGAGGTCAGGCCCGGCACCTGTGGATTGGGCGCCGCCTCGTCCTGCCAGACGCCTTTGTCGAGGTCGATCACCGGTACCGCCGTCTCGCCCAGCAAGCTGCGCGTAGTCCCTTGAACCAGGATCGCCGCCGGGGCGCTGTCTTCCAGCATGTAGGCAATCCGATCCAACGGATACGCCGGATCCAG
>NZ_JACNDQ010000015.1:0-415 GCF_017351655.1 Pseudomonas sp. FW300-N2F2
TATCGGCAAACCGGTGGCCAACACCCAGTTCTACCTGCTGGACGAGCACAAACAACCCGTGCCGCTGGGCGTACCGGGCGAAATCTACATCGGTGGTGCCGGGGTTGCTCGCGGTTATCTCAATCGTGATGACCTGACGGCTGAGCGCTTCCTGAAAGATCCATTCAGCAAGGTTCCCAATGCCCGAATGTACAAAACCGGCGACTTGGGTCGCTACCTGCCGGACGGCAACATCGAATACCTGGGCCGCAACGACGATCAGGTGAAGATTCGTGGTTTCCGCATTGAACTGGGCGAGATCGAAGCCAAGCTCGCCCAGGCTCCAAACATCAAGGAAACCGTGGTCCTGGCCCGTGAAGACGTGCCGGGCGACAAGCGCCTGGTGGCCTATTTCACCCAGCATTCGCCAGACGAA
>NZ_JACNDQ010000016.1:0-402 GCF_017351655.1 Pseudomonas sp. FW300-N2F2
CCACGGTTCAAATAACCCCGCGCAACCCCGGCGCCACCGATGTACAACTCACCCGCCACGCCGACCGGAACCGGTTGCAGGTGAGCATCGAGCAGGTAGACCTGGGTGTTGGCCACCGGCTTGCCGATATGCAGCACCGCTTGCGAGGCATCGATCCGCCCCGAGGTGGCCACCACTGTCGTTTCCGTGGGGCCGTAGTTGTTGATCAGTTCGAAGGGCAGATCGGCCGGCAGCTTGCGCAGGCGGTCGCCGCCAATCAGCAAGGTGCGCAGTTGAGCGTGCCCCAGGTTGCGGCCAAACGCGTATTCGGCAATGGGCGTGGGCAGGAAACACACATCCAGCGCCTGGGCCTGCCACCAGTCGAGCAGCGCGCCAACGTCCTCGCTGCCCGCATGGACCGGT
>NZ_JACNDQ010000017.1:0-402 GCF_017351655.1 Pseudomonas sp. FW300-N2F2
GCCGGCCCAGGCGGGCAGCGAAGACGTCGGCGCGCTGCTTGACTGGTGGCAGGCCCAGGCGCTGGACGTGTGCTTCCTGCCCACGCCCATTGCCGAATACGCGTTTGGCCGCAACCTGGGACACGATCAATTGCGCACCTTGCTGATTGGCGGCGACCGCCTGCGCAAACTGCCGGCCGATCTGCCTTTCGAACTGATCAACAACTACGGCCCCACGGAAACGACAGTGGTGGCCACCTCGGGGCGGATCGATGCCTCGCAAGCGGTGTTGCACATCGGCAAGCCGGTGGCCAACACCCAGGTCTATTTGCTCGATGCCCACCTGCAACCGGTTCCGGTCGGCGTGGCGGGTGAGTTGTACATTGGTGGCGCCGGGGTTGCACGGGGTTATTTGAACCGTGC
>NZ_JACNDQ010000018.1:0-391 GCF_017351655.1 Pseudomonas sp. FW300-N2F2
CTGGACCCGGCGTATCCGTTGGATCGGATTGCCTACATGCTGGACGACAGCGCCCCAGCGGCGGTATTGGCGCAGAAGGCGACCCTCGAATTGCTGGCAGACGCATCGATGCCAGTGATCGATTTGGACAGCGGTTTGTGGCAGGACGAATCCGTCCTGGATCCCGAGGTGGCAGAGTTGACCTCCTCGCACCTGGCCTATGTCATCTACACCTCGGGTTCGACGGGTCTGCCTAAAGGCGTGATGATCGAACACCGCAACACGGTGAACTTCCTGACCTGGGCCCATCGTTCGTTCGATGACGCCACGTTGTCGAAAACCCTGTTCTCGACGTCGCTGAACTTCGACCTGGCCGTCTATGAGTGTTTCGCCCCGTTGACCTCGGGTGGCC
>NZ_JACNDQ010000019.1:0-391 GCF_017351655.1 Pseudomonas sp. FW300-N2F2
TTGGACCCGGCGTATCCGTTGGATCGGATTGCCTACATGCTGGAAGACAGCGCCCCAGCGGCGGTATTGGCGCAGAAGGCGACCCTCCAATTGCTGGCAGACGCGTCGATGCCAGTGATCGATTTGGACAGCGGGCTGTGGGAGGACGAGTCGATCCTGAATCCAGAGATCAAGGCGCTGACCTCCTCGCACCTGGCCTATGTCATCTACACCTCGGGTTCGACCGGTCTGCCTAAAGGCGTGATGATCGAACACCGCAACACGGTGAACTTCCTGACCTGGGCCCATCGTTCATTCGATGACGCCACGTTGTCGAAAACCCTGTTCTCGACGTCGCTGAACTTCGACCTGGCGGTCTACGAATGCTTCGCCCCGTTGACCTCGGGCGGCA